>OZ242257.1:0-35000 GCA_965207015.1 Nitrospirales bacterium
CATGAAAAGGGCGCGTTCACGGGAGCGACGGCGCAACAAAAAGGCAAAGTGGAAATGGCCGATGACGGCACCCTCTTCCTGGACGAGATCGGGGACATGGCCCCGGACCTGCAAGCCAAATTGTTGCGTCTTCTGCAGGATCGGGAATTTCACCGCGTTGGAGGAACGCGCCTGGTTCGGGTCAACATCCGGGTCATCGCCGCGACGAATCGAAACCTGTCGAAGGCCGTCAAAGAAGGCACGTTTCGTGAAGACTTATTTCATCGGTTAAACGTGATCAGTTTTTCCATACCTCCCTTACGAGACCGGCCCGATGAGATTCCTCATTTGGCCGACCTGTTTCTTCGACGCTATACCAAGGAGATGGGAAAGCCTGACATGCGGCTAACGGAATCCGCCCTCGGGGCCATGCAACGGTACCGGTGGCCGGGCAACGTGCGGGAATTGGAGAACGCCGTGGCCCGGGCCGTGGTCCTGTGCACGAACCGCGAAATTGGTCCCGAGCATTTACGTCTCCCACACGATTACGAAGAAAAGTCCCAAGTTCATGAAGAAGAGCCCCAAGTGCGGGAGGCGAGCGATTTGTCTTACCATGATGCGATGGAGCACTACCGATACTTTCTGATCGAACAAGCCCTAAAACGGGCGCGTGGCAATCAGACCAAAGCCGCGGAAGCGCTGGGGCTCCAGCGTTCGTACCTCGCGCGCGTGCTCAAGCAGAAACGGGCGGAAGCGCAGAAAGACGACCAGTAATACCGTTTCATGGTTCACCGAGTGGGAAGCGTAAAAAAGAATCGGGTCCCGTTGCCTACCGTGCTTTCCACCCAGATCCGTCCTCGATGCAGGTCCACCAGACTTTTCGTAATCGCCAAGCCCAAGCCTGTTCCCCGTGCTTCCGTCGTCCCGCTGTCGCTCCGATAGAAGCGATCGAAGACGTTGGGTACCTCTTCGGGTGCGATGCCACAGCCCGTGTCGGCGACACATACTTGGATCGTGGAGTCTTGCAACGGCATGAGTGAAATCGAAATGCGACCGGATACAGGCGTAAATTTTATGGCGTTGTGAATGAGATTCGTCAGAATTTGAAGAATCTTGTCCCGATCTCCCCGTACCGGCGCAAGCTGCGAAGGGGTCCTGGTCTCCAGCGCGAGGGATTTCTCCTCCGCCTGGGGGCGTAAGTTGTCCAAGGCTTCGGCGGTCACTTCGGTCAGCGAGACGTCGGTCAACCGTAATTCCACGTGTCCGGCTTCGATACGGGACAAGTCCAGCAGGTCGTTCAGCGTTCGCGTCAATCGGTCGATGTTATATTTGACCCGCGTGAGATACAGGACTTGTCGCTCACGTAAGTCTCCGGTCACGCCGGACAGCATGTTTTCCACGAAGCCTTTCATGGAGGTCAGGGGCGTGCGTATTTCGTGCGACGCAATGGAGACGAACGCGGATTTGCGTTCATCGAGTTCGCGGAGCCGTTCGTTGGCGACGGCGAGGGAGCGCGTTCGTTCCCGGATCCGGTTTTCCAGGTCCGCGTTCAGTGTCCGGAGTTCCACAACGGTGCGTTCCTGGTCGAGATAGGCTTCTCGAAGCTCTTCGTGTCGGGCATCCACGGAATCCACTTGTTCCTTGAGCAGGGTGTCCCGTTCTTCCACTTTCTTCTTGAGACGATACCAATGCCAGATGAACCAGGAGGCCAGGCCCGGGATGAGGGTCAAGAGGCTTGCCTCCAACCAGGACAATTCAGAATGCGTCCATCGGACGTAGGTGAAGGCCATGATGCTCAGGCATGCCACGATCCCGGTCACGACCCATCCACGGGTTTCAGAAGGCGGTTGGGCAGGCCAATGGAATTCCCATTCACAGTACTCGTCCCCATTCGCAATGCATTGGATGTCGCGGACCCCGGCAAATCCCAGGTGATGAACCTGTTGCGGCACGGCCAAGATGCCGGCCTTGGCTGTTTGGCAGACAATGTACGCGCACCGTTTGCGGTAGGGGCCGAATTGCTCGTAGACGTGGTCGGTAAATTTCATGCGGAGAACAGCCGAGCCGTTGGTCACGAATGACACGCTGTGATGGATAGACCCTTTGGTAAACTTTTCCCCGAAGTGCGGAAACATTTTGTAGATTTGCGCAACGGAAAACGGCCGTCCCAGGGTTTGAATCACCGGAGAAATGAACTTGCGTTTGCCCATCTCGAATTGAAAGTTGGGATTCCCGGAGATCAGGATGCAGAACTCACCGAGATAAACCGTAAATTCATAGGAATAACTGTGCCAGATATTTTGTAAGAACTCGGGGGTAACGTGGTACGAGGGATCGCTGATCCGGGCGTTCAGCGAATCGCAGAGGCGGTCAATGGCTTGACGACCGGCGGCTTCCCCGTTTTTCTTGCCGACGACCTCTTCCAGGTATTCGACGTTCGCCTTGATCGTAATCCCGCTCACGTCGCGAATTTTCCGTCCATCCGCAGTTACGCCGAACGGACGAAATTGCATGACGGGTCTTTCAAGGATGGAATGATCTTTAGACAGCAATTCGATCGGGTCACTTGCCAGGGCGTGGGACACGGATTCTCCGTCTCCTGGAAGCTCAGGCGCAGCCGGCATCAGCGGCACGCGATCGTATACAGCTTCCGATCCTCCAGTCGGAGACAGGCCAACTCGTGTCCCCAGACGCACCCGCCGTCCAACGCAATCACTCCTTCGTCTATGCACACCCCCAGGGCAGACCAATGGCCGCAAATCACCGTTTCGGTTCGTCTGGTGTGGGGAGTCAGATGAAACCATGGGGTAAGACCGGCCGGTGCCTGGTCCGGCGGACCCTTGAACGCCAGGTCGATGCGGCCTTCTTGGGAACACATCCGCATTCTGGTCAGGACGTTTGTGATCACACCGAGTCGGGCCGGTGACGGGATGGTGTCGGACCAACGGGTCTCCTCACTCCGGTAAATGAACGGTAAGAGCGTTTGATACTGGTGGGATCTGAGGGCGTCCTCCACTTCACCGGCCAATCCCACGGCCTGTTCCACGGACCATTGGGGAAGGATGCCGGCGTGGACCAGCACATAGTCACCTTCACGATGGAGCATGGATTGACAACGAAGCCAGTCCAGCAATTCCTCTACGTCGGGCGCGTCCAGGACGGGTTGAATCGTATCCTGTTTCCGGATCTGCGCGACCCCGCAATGGATCGCCAATAAATGCAGATCGTGGTTGCCCAGTACGACTACGCAACGTCCTTCGAGCCCCTTGATGAAGCGCAGCACTTCCAGTGAATGAGGGCCGCGGTTGACCAAATCGCCGACAAACCACAGCCGGTCCGAGGACGGATCGAATCGAATGCGCTCCAACAGTTCTTGAAGGGGGGTCAGGCACCCCTGAATGTCGCCGAATGCATACGTGGACATTGGATTGCTTCCCAAGCGTCTCCTTCTTCAGACCTTAGCCAGAACCCGGAAATGGTGCAAGGAGAATGTGACTGCGTTCCTCTCACCTTGAATCCCTCTGGTGTGGCTAGGTACGATCACGCGACCCGTATTGACACACAAGAGCCGTGGAAAGGACGCGCAGTTATGGAACGGATTCTTGAACCGGAAATCATGGATGGGGAAGAGCAGGCCAAGGTGTATGCGAATGCGGATTTCGCCGAAGAGAATCAGGGATTCGTCGATCAATTCTTAGCCTTGTGTCCCGATCTTCAGGAAGGAACCGTCCTGGATCTGGGATGTGGTCCCGCGGATATTTCGATCCGGCTCCTCCGGAGCCGTCCCGCGTTGCACGTCACCGCAGTGGATGCCTCCGGTCCCATGCTGGCTAGGGCGGAAGAAGCCGTTCGCCAGGCAGGGCTTGGGGACCGGATTACACTCATGTGTAAGCGGTTCCAGGATCTCGAGTTGGACCAGCCGGCTGATGCCGTGATCTCCAACAGCCTGGTCCATCACGTGCCCAACGCCTTTCAGTTTTGGTATGCCCTGAAAACCTTGGCCAAGCCCGGGGCGCCCGTGCTCGTCATGGACTTGTTACGACCCGAGACACCCGAAGAGGCCCGGGCCCTGGTCGACCAATACGCCGTTGATGAACCGGAACAACTGCGCCACGATTTTTATCATTCCCTGTTGGCCGCCTTCACCGAAGACGAAATCGCCGCCCAATTGGCGGAAATGTATTTGAGCCGCCTGCTGATCGACGTGCCGGACGACCGGCATTGGATCGTGTCCGGCCGCGTGTATTAGGGGTCGCCGTTCAGCAACGGCCTTGACTGAAAGAAGGCGGGCTGGGTAAGGTGAGATTCCCCGGCTGGGGGATCGTCTAGGGGCAAGACAACAGATTTTGGATCTGTGAACCCAGGTTCGATTCCTGGTCCCCCAGCCATTTTTCTCGTCTGAGGTTCGTTACTTCGTACCGATGATCGCGCTGCGCTTCGGCGCGTCTTCGGAATCCCCCCTGCAGTTGGTGACACTCGACGAGCCCACCGGTGCGGTGGTACAGATGGTGCCGTCGTTATAAGTGTCCACGCGCACGTTGCCGAAATTCTGGTGGACGCCGGTCGTGCCGTCGTCCCACTGGGAAACCCCCGTATCCTCGTTGATGGATAGGCTGGTCCCGCCCAGACCCGGCTGATTGCTGCTGGAAACACTGGTATTGCCGAACGAGTTCGTCACGCTGCTGCTTCCATCATTGAATGTGCTAAAGGTGTTCTGGCCCGACTGCACGCTGAAACTGGAACTCCCGTCGGTGCAATTGGTGAATGACGTTTTCCCGATTTTATTGGTCGTGCAGGCCGCGTCAACCTGCGGGATGCTCACGAACATCGAGAAGAGGATGATCGGGATGGCTAGTGCGTGTATCATGGTGTTCTCCTTTCGGGTCATCCGGTGGAAACAAAAGTGCCCTTCGAGAGTATCTTACCACTCGAAGGGCAACACATCATGTAACCGCATTTGCCCGGAAACAAGGTCGCTGTTTCAGCGGTGACCCCATTAGCTTCCCTCGCTACTAAAAAGTATAGGCTCGGGAGCGCACCATTTCAACCCCCGACAATCACGGGTGACTTCCATTTTGGAAGGCTTTATCATAGAGAGCAACGTCATCGTCACATTGGAGGAAGGGTCCGAAAATTGAGTGATTCCTCAGGCATGACCTACCAAGGTTCCGGGGTCGATACCGATCAAGTCGCGCAATCCCTGGCCGATCTTACCGAGCAGCTTCGCCAGACGTGGACCGTCCCCAAGGGAAAAATCGGCAGCGTCCGCCTGGACTTCGGGTTGTTCGCCAACATCATCGAGATCGGCAACAATAAGGGCATCGCCATGACCACGGACGGCGTGGGGTCGAAGGTCCTGGTGGCCCAGCGCATGGGCAAATACGACACCATCGGCATCGATTGCATCGCCATGAACGTCAACGATCTGCTCTGCGTCGGAGCGACTCCACTGGCCATGGTGGACTATATCGCGGTGCAAACGCTTGATCCGGTCTGCTTGGGCGAACTGGCAAAAGGATTGACCGAGGGAGCCTTGCGTGCCGGCATCTCCATTCCCGGCGGGGAAATTGCTCAGGTCAGGGACGTTATCAAAAGTGAAGCAGGCAAGGACGGCGAAGGGTTCGATTTGGCCGGGTCGGCTATCGGGATCGTGGATCTGGACAGGATCATCGTGGGGGACCGTGTTCGCGCGGGCGACGCGATCATCGGCATAGAAAGCAACGGGGTGCACAGTAATGGGCTGACCCTGGCACGAAGAGCGATCGGACAGGACGTGACCTTGTATGACAAACCGTTTCCCGAACTCGGCCGGTCCCTGGGTGAAGAATTACTTCAGCCGACGCATATCTACACGCGGGAAATCCTTCCGCTCCTCGAAGCGCATTCGGACATCGACGTCAAGGCCCTGTTCCACATTACCGGCGACGGGTTCCTGAACCTGAGCCGCGTCCCCGCCCGGGTCACGTTTGTGATCGAGACATTCCCTACGCCGCCTCCCATCTTCTCCATCATTCAACAACTGGGCGGCATCGCCGATCCGGTCATGTTTGAAGTGTTCAACATGGGGATCGGTTTCTGTCTGGTGGTCCCGGAAAACCAAGCAGACAGGACGCTTGAACTGGTGGGCCGGTTCGGGAAAAAGGCCTACCGGCTCGGGCACGTCACCGACAGGGATCCTGAGGATTGGGAAGTCGTGATCAAAACCCCTGACCTGCGTCTCCGCGGAAAAGGGAAATCCTTCACTGCATTTTAACGGTGCATCAGTGATGCATCCAGGTGCCGGCATTTGCACATGACCTATGACGTCGCCTTCAACGACTCGATCCATCACTAGCCCGCAGAATCCTCACGTGAAGCGATGGGTGGCGTTGCAGGAGGCTCGCGGGATTGAACGGTTCCGGCAGTGTCTCGTCTCGGGGGAAAAAATCGTTCGGGAAACCCTGGCGCAACATCCTGCGGAATGTCTCGAACTCATCCATCTCACCGGGACGCCCGTGCCTTTCCCGGTTCCGGCCCACGTCACAACTTATACCCTGTCCGCGCCGCTATTCGAAAAGATCGATCTCTTTGGCACGGGGGCTCCGATATTGGTCTGCGAAGCCCCTCCCTTTCCCTCCGCAAACCTTGAGGAGAAACCTCGTGGCCTCGAAATCCTGTGCCCGCTGGGAGATCCGGCGAACGTGGGAGCCTTGCTCCGGACGGCGGCGGCCATGGGCGTCGAACGGGTCATCCTGCTCAAGGAATCGGCTCATCCCTATCACCCCAAAGCGATCCGGGCAGCCAGCGGAACGATGTTTATGGTGTCCCTGGCGCAGGGTCCTTCAATCAAGGATCTACCGGAACCCGCCACGTGCGTCACCCTCGATGCACAGGGTGAAAGTTTGCCCGGGTTTCACTGGCCGAAAGACGTTCGACTGTTGGTGGGGGAAGAAGGGCCTGGCCTGCCGCCCTTCACTTCCGGCATGCGGCTCGCCGTCCCCATGAGCGACTCGGTCGAATCCCTCAACGCCGTCGTCGCCGCGGGCATGGCGCTTTATGCCTATCGGGTGCAGCATCCCTTGACAAAGCGTGGCCTTCGCAGCTAAGGCCTATGGCTTGGCCGCATGCGTGGGGCCGAATAAATTGTGGCTAACAAGGAGGGCTCAGATGCCAGTCAACGTGCTTCGTAAAGATATCCCTAAGGGAGAAAAACCGCCGGGTTGGGTTTCCGCCCGTGAACAGGACACAAAGTCCGCGGAAGACAAAATGAAAGAAGCCGACTTGGCTGTAGAAGAACAACAAAAATTGTGGGAATCGGAAGAAATCGGCATCGTGCGCTGGTCCGGTGAGGAAGGACAGCGTTTCAGTGATCCTGAGTAGAGATTCTTATCTGTCATTCCCGACATCTTTAATCGGGAATCCAGGATTAGAGGTATGCTGAAGCAATTCTTGGAGAGGTGACACAGAGTGAAGAGCGCCAAGTCGAAAACATTATTTGCCCGCGCACAAAAGTATATCCCCGGCGGGTGAACAGCCCGGTCCGCGCGTTTCGGTCGGTCGGCGGGCATCCGTTGTTCATCACTCGCGCGCAGGGCGCCACGGTGACCGACGCGGACGGCAACACCTATCTCGATTACGTGGCTTCGTGGGGCCCCATGATCCTGGGACACGCCCATCAGGGGGTAGTCCGGGCCATCCAGCGGGCTGCCGGGGCGGGGACCAGCTACGGCGCGCCGACCGTACAGGAACTGGAACTGGCCCGAATGATTTGCGAGGCGTTCCCCTCCGTGGAAAAGGTTCGACTCGTGAGTTCCGGTACGGAAGCCGTGATGAGCGCCATCCGGGTGGCGCGGGGCTTCACCAAACGGGACGCCATCCTCAAATTCGAAGGGTGCTACCATGGCCACGCCGATCATCTGCTGGTCAAGGCGGGGTCAGGGGCCGCGACGCTGGGACTTCCCGACAGCCCGGGCGTGCCCAAGGCCGCGGCGAGTCAGACGCTCACCGCGCCCTATAATGACATCGAGTCGGTCAAGAGCCTGGTGCGAAAACATTGGCGGAATCTGGCCTGCATCATCGTCGAGCCGATCGCGGGCAACATGGGCGTTGTGTTGCCTCGCCGGGATTTTCTCCGGCAATTGCGCACCCTCACCAGAAAACACGGCATCCTCCTGATCTTCGACGAAGTGATTTCAGGATTTCGCGTGGCCTATGGAGGAGCGCAAACCCTGTACGGCATCGCTCCCGACCTCACGTGCCTGGGAAAAATCATCGGCGGCGGCCTGCCGGTGGGCGCCTACGGCGGGTCAAACGCGATCATGGAGATGGTAGCGCCGGCAGGTCCCGTGTACCAGGCCGGGACCCTGTCCGGGAATCCATTGGCCGTGACCGCGGGAATCGAAACGTTGAAACGACTCAAGGCCTCCGGGGTGTACGAAAAATTGGAGCGGCGCGGGAACCAGTTGGCGCAAGGCATGGCGAAGGCCGCCAAACGGGCCAACGTGCCGTTCTATCAAACGCGGGTCGGTTCCTTGTTGGGCGGATTCTTTACGGAAGGTCGGGTCGTGGATTACCAGTCGGCGAAAAAATCAGACACGGCCCGATACGCCAAGTTCTTCCACCACACGTTGAAACGCGGGTCCTACTTCGCCCCGTCCCAATTCGAAGCCGCCTTCGTCTCCACCGCGCACACAGCGGCGGACATCGAATGCACCATCAAAGCCGCTCACGAGGCGTTCAAGCGGTTGTAAGCACGTGATCGGGAAGCACAGCGTTCCCATCCATGTAGCCCAGTTTTGGCTAATCTTTTTCTGAATCCCTCTCCTCTGCGAGAGGGTTTTCTTATCTACTCGTCGTCATCATCGTCGTCATCTTCCTCATCGACTTCCAGCGCTTCTTGCCGCATCTGCTCTTCCATGGCGTTGTGAATCAATAGCCGAAGGAACATCGAAATCACGGAACCTTTTTCCAGTGTCCCGCCGGGTGGGACCGCAATGCGGCCTTCTTCCACCATTCTTTCCAACCATTTTTTTTGGTCCGGGGTCACATGAACCGGAATTTCAATGAGCGGAATCTTCCCAAACATATCCATGACACAACCCTCCTTATTCAGGAATAAACATGCATGTATGATTACCGGGATAATCCGAGCACGTCGGCCATGCCGTACAGGCCCGGGGGCTGATTGACGACCCATTCCGCGGCGCGCAAGGCGCCGTGCGCAAACGGGTCGCGATTGTGCGCGCGGTGCGTGATCTCGATGCGTTCTCCGGGTCCGGCATAGAGCACGGTATGGTCGCCCACGATGTCACCGGCTCTTACGGTCTGGATGCCGATTTCGTTTTTCGTGCGTTCCCCGACGAGGCCGTGACGCGCGTAGACTCCTGCTTCCTGCAGGTCCCAGTCTTTGGCCGCGGCCAGGACTTCGGCGAGTTTCAGCGCGGTGCCGCTCGGCGCGTCTTTCTTCTTGTTATGATGAGCATCGATGATTTCCAGGTCGTAGTTATCACCGAGCGCCTGAGCCACCTTGCCGATAATCTGCAGCAATACCGTAATCCCCACGCTCATGTTGGGCGCCTGAACGCAGGGGATCGACTCCGCGTGTCGACGGAGTTGGTCCGTGGCATCGGGAGACAACCCCGTGGTGCCGATGACCATGGCACGTTTGAGTTGGACGGCTTGTGCAAGATGGTGCAGCGTGGCTTCCGGCGCGGTGAAATCGATCACCACGTCGCTCGCGGCCAGGGCCTGCGCCGGGTCGTCGGTTAACGCGACACCCAGGGATCCGCAGCCGGCCACGTCCCCGGCGTCTTTGCCGAGGGCCGGGTGTCCTTTTGCTTCCGTGGCTCCGGCCAGTTGCAGGCGTGAGGATTCGTGGACCAGGGCAACCAGGCGTTTGCCCATGCGTCCGGCAGCACCGGTGACCGTGACGTTGATCGGGGAACTCATAACGCAGAAAAAGGTCCGAGCAGGTTGCATGCTCGGGTTGTGCCCGGGAAACTACGAGATCCTTCGCTTCGCTCAGGATGACAACTCTCGGGAAACCGGAAAGCTCTCATGGCGTCAGATCAACCCGGTATCTTTCATGACCTGCCGGAGCCGCTCACGGTTGTCCGGCGACATCTGCGTAAGGGGGAGCCGGAGTTCGGGTTCGACTTTGTTCATCATGGCCAGGGCTTCTTTGACCGGAATGGGATTGGTCTCATAGAACAGGGCATTGAACAGCGACGCGAGTTTGAAGTGAGAAACGCGCGCGCCGGCAAAGTCCCCGGCCAGGGCCGCATTCACGAGAGCAGCCATGTCTTTCGGTGCCACGTTGGCGGTCACCGTAATCACGCCCTTGGCCCCCAGCGCCATCATCGCCAGCGTCAGGGAATCATCCCCGGAGAGCACGGTGAAATCATCGCCGCATTGGTGAATGATGTCGGAGACCTGCCCCAACGACCCGCTGCCTTCCTTGATCCCCACCACGTTTTCGAGTTTGGCAATCCGCGCAATTGTGGCCGGGGTCATGTTCACACTGGTACGCCCAGGTATGTTGTAGAGGATCAATGGCAGATCCACGGCTTTGGCTACGGCCGCATAGTGTTGATACAGGCCTTCCTGGGTGGGCTTGTTGTAATAAGGCGTGATGAGGAGCGCGCCGTCCGCCCCCGCCTGCTTGGCGTGGGCGGTAAAGGCGATCGCCTCGTCCGTGGCATTCGAGCCGGTACCGGCAATCACCGGGACCCGCCGGTTCACGACCTCCACGGTGAACGCCACGACGTGCTCGTGTTCTTCGTGCGAGAGCGTGGCGGATTCCCCCGTGGTTCCGCAGGGAACGATGCCGTGCGTGCCGTTGGCGATTTGAAACTCGATCAATTCGCGATACGCGGTTTCGTCGAATGCGCCGTTCTTCAACGGGGTGACGATGGCGACTAGAGATCCTGAAAACATCGTCCGTGCTTACGCCTCTGCTTCAAGAAACGCGGGGATCCGTTCCCCGCGCACGAGATCGTCGAACGTCTCGCGGTCCCGGATCACGAAACTTTCCCCGCCCTTCACCAGAATCTCCGGAACCCGGGGTCTCGAATTGTAATTTGACGCCATGGTAAACCCATAGGCTCCCGCGGACATCACCGCCAGGAGGTCCCCGGCCTTCACCGCGGGCAGGGTCCGGCCCTGCGCGAGAAAATCCCCGGACTCGCACACGGGCCCCACCACGTCGAACACCGCTTCCGAGGCATTCGGAACCTGACGAACCGGCAGGATGTCATGATGGGCCTGGTACAGGCTGGGCCGTAGCAGATCGTTCATGGCCGCGTCCACGATGGCGAAGTTCTTGGCGCCGGTCTCCTTGATGTAGAGGACGTGCGTCAACATCACACCGGCGTTTCCCGCGATCACGCGACCGGGTTCCATGATGATTTCACACTGCGACGCTTGCAGGAGCGGCATGATGGCGTCGGCGTACTCCTGCGGAAGCGGCGGCGTTTCGTCCGAATACGTAATGCCGAGTCCGCCCCCGATGTTGAGATACCGGATCGGAATGCCCCGGCTTTTCAAGGTCTCGATCAGCCCCACGACTCTTTTCAGGGAGTCGACGAAGGGACTGACCTGCGTCAGTTGAGAGCCGATGTGCGCGTGCACGCCGATGACTTCGACGTTGGGGAGCGACGCCGCGGTCGTGAATTCTTCCAGGGCCCGGTCCGCGCCGATCCCGAATTTACTCTTTTTCAACCCCGTCGTGATATAGGGATGGGTCCGGGGGTCGATGTCCGGGTTGACCCGGAGCGCCACGCGCGCCCGCGCGCCTTTTCCCCTCGCCACGTCATTGATGGCCTGGAGTTCCGCGGGCGATTCCACGTTGAACAACAGGATGTCCGAGTCCAGGGCATAGGCGATTTCCTCCGGACTCTTGCCGACCCCTGCGAACACGATCTTGCTTGGGGGGATGCCGGCTTGCAACGCGCGAAACAGTTCGCCGCCCGACACGATGTCGGCCCCGCTTCCCAGTGACGCCATCAGCCGGAGAATGGCCAGGTTCGAATTGGCCTTCATGGCGAATGCGATGAGATGGGGAACCGCCGCAAAGGCTTGGTCAAAGGCCTGGAAATGGCGGGTCAGCGTCGCGTGACTGTAGATGTAGCAGGGCGTGCCCTGTTCCTTTGCCAGGCGTTCGAGCGGGACGTCTTCACAAAAGAGCGCATCATTGTGATAGTGAAAATCATGCATCTTGCGGCAACTCGTCAAACAGTTCGGGGTCGAACAGCGTCAACCCTTCCAGGGCCGAATCAAACGCGTCCTTCAATTTCCGATAGCGCAGTTTCGCGTAAGGAGCGACGGCCTTGAACACGTCCTGATCCAGGAGCATCCGGATAGCCCCGGGGGTGGCCTGACGGAGATGTTCGAAGTTGACGACGATGTCCATCCTGGCTTGTTGCGCGGCGTCCTTGATGCGGTTCAGGAGTTCCCGGGCGTTCAAATGATCCAGCGTGCCCTCCAGGTCGATAAACAGCGCCACGGACGCATCGTGGCGCCGGCCCTTGATGTTCAGGAACAACTCGTGCGGCTTCGCGGGGACCTTGATCTTGTGCAGGGCGTTGGGAATGAGTTGTCCGGTATCCAGCGAGGGAAGTTTCGCCTGCAAGTTCTTAAGCACTGCCGCAATGGGAGAGAGTTTCCCCTGGGGACAGGATCGCTTGACCAGCTTGCGAAATTCGTAATTCATTTCGATGCGGGGGATCAGACGTTGGCTGGTATGCCGGAGTCGATGCCAAATGGACCTCAACGAATAGAACTCATGGTTGACCCAGAAGAAGCCTTCCTGCAGTTGTTCCGGCGTCATCCGTTTGGGGCGGAATACCACGTGCTTGCCGTCGTACTTCGCCCAGTCCCGATCGAAGATCCGGTCTTCGCGGGTGTACCGGTCATACAGGGCGGTGCCGGGGAGGGGCGTCAGGACGTTGAAATACGCCAGTTCCACGCGATTCCGGATCAGAAAGTTCAGCGTGGATTCGAACACGGATTCGTCGTCGTTATCGAACCCGAACACCATGCCCGGATTCACCATGATGCCGTGGTCGTGAAACATCTTGATCTGGTCTTCGAATTTTCTGACCTGGTTAAAGCCCTTGTTGGTTTCGGCCAGGGAATTATCCGAGATGGATTCCATGCCCACGAACACCGAGATGCAGCCGCTGTCCGCCGCCAACTTGACCATCTCCTGATCGTCTCCCAAAAACAGGGTGGATTGGCACCCCCATTTGATGTTCAGGGATTTCATGGCCTGCCATAACTCCCGGCAATACGCACGGTGACTGTTGTGCAGATCATCCACGAAGGCCACGATCGATCCTTCTTCGAGCCCCACCCAGACTTTCGCGGCGATGGTCATGGCTTCCCGCAACGTTCCCGTCGCCATGCGCTCGACCAACTCGGCTCGTATCCATTCTTTGACGTTCTTGATTTCTTCGATGACTTCAGGCACCGGCCGCCGTCTGGTGGTTTTCCCGTTGAAGGGCGACACGCTGCAAAACTCGCAATCGAAATGGCAGCCGCGCGTCGTGAACGTGCAATGCCGTGTCATGTAGGAATCCGGGCTGAGGAGTTGGATCCTTGCGGCACGGTAATTGTCCAGCGCGGGAAATTGCTCCATCCGGTAGATACGTTTCATCCGCCCGGCCTCGAAGTCCGCGATGGCTTGCGGCCACAGGTCTTCGGCTTCCCCGCACACGATGGTGTCGCAATATTGCAGGGCTTCCTCGGGACAATAGGTGGGGTGGACGCCTCCGAGGACCACGGTTTTACCGCGTTTGCGAAATTCCGTGGCAAGCTCATAGGCCCGCGGGGCGTAGCAGGTCATCACGGAGATACCCACCAGGTCGCAGGGGTGGTCGAAGTCGATCTCCTGGACCGCCTCGTCCACGAGTTGCACGTCCCAGTCGGGCGGGGTGTACGCGGCGATCACGGGCAAACTGAGTTTGGGAAACCAGATGGAGCGGCGCTCGCTCGCGGTCATGCGATACGGATTGTTTCTGGGGTAGGGATCGAGGAGAAGTAACGTCCGGGTTTTATCGCGTCCTGCGTTTACGTCCATGAAACGATCTCCCTTACTCTAGCGTCGAACCAACAGGTTGAGGATTGTCGAAATTTATCCGAATCACGTCGCATCGCTCAAGGCCGGTCATTGGTTCCCCACGGGTCGGAGAGGGGGCAGCACGACCTCCGGTTCCTCCGGAGTCGAGCGCTTTTCTTCGGCTTGTCGTTGAGCCCGGATCTTGGCTTCGATCCCGATATCTTCGGGAGCGATGGGAGAACCTACCGCCCCGCAGCCCGCTGCAAACGAAAACAGCATGGACAGAGCGAGGGTCCGTCGAAGAACGGGGCGTGGGCGATTGTGCAACATCATCGGGCTTTCTTGGCGAGACGCGCTTCCCATGCGTTTATTTGCCGGGTCACCTGTTTTCGGGAGGTGCCCCCGGTTTGAGCTTTCCGGTCAACCGCCCCTTCGAGGGTCAGGAACCGCAACGCGTCCTTGGAAAAATGCGGGGACGCGATCTTGAGATCGGCCAACGAGAGATCATGCCATTCCATCCGGTGCTCCAGACAGTATCGCACCAATTGACCGACGATGCCATGGGCTTCCCGAAAAGGGACGCCCTTGTTCACCAGGTAGTCGGCCAACTCGGTAGCCAGGAGAAACCCCGATCCCGCGGCTTCGGAGAGTACGTCGCGGCGGATGTGAAGACGCCGGATCAGTTGGGTATAGACTGTGAGGGACTCTACCACAGTTCCCATGGCGTCAAAAAGAGGTTCCTTATCCTCTTGCAGGTCTCGATTGTAACTCAGGGGGAGCCCCTTGAGGGTCGTCATGATCGAGAGCAGATGCCCGTAGACCCGCCCGGTTTTGCCGCGGACCAGTTCGGGCACGTCCGGGTTTTTTTTCTGCGGCAGCATGCTGCTGCCCGTACAAAAGCCGTCCGGAAGATCCACAAAGGAAAATTCAGACGACGCCCACAACACGAGCTCTTCGCTCAACCGGGACAAGTGCATCATGATGATGGCCAGTACCCCGAGCGTTTCCGCCACGTAATCCCGATCCGAGACCCCGTCCAGGCTGTTGCGGGTCAGGGCCGGAAATTCCAGCAGCCTCGCAATGAAGGCCCGGTCGATCGGAAAGTTGTTGCCGGCCAAAGCGCCCGAGCCCAGGGGCATCACGTTCACGCGTTTGAGAGCGTCCCGCACGCGCGCGTTGTCGCGTTCCAGCATTTCCACGTATGCCAGGAAGTGATGGGACAACGAAACGGGCTGGGCCCGCTGCAGGTGGGTATACCCGGGGATAATCACGTCGAGGTGCTCCCGGGCCTGCCCGACGAACGCTCGCTGCAGGTCTTGGAGGCGCGCCTGCAACGTCCCGAGGTGGTCCCGCAAGTACAGACGGAGGTCCAGTGTGACCTGATCGTTCCGGCTCCGGCCGGTATGGAGCTTCCCTCCCACCGGACCCACGAGTTCCGTCAACCGGCGCTCCACCGCCATATGAATGTCCTCATCCGAATCCGCGAACGGAAACCGGTTTTCGCGAAGCTCGTCACGAACCTGTTCGAGCCCGCGCACCAGGGTGCGACATTCCGCACGGGTCAGGATTTTGGCTTTTTCCAGGGCCTGGCAATGGGCGAGGCTGCCCAGGATATCGTATTCGAACAAATGCCGATCAAAGGGCAGGGAGGATGTAAAGCGTTCGACCAACTCATGCGTCGGTTCGGCGATTCGTCCGGTCCAGGCTTTTGAAGGCGTGCTCTTTTTGGCCGTCGTCTGGCGCGACCCGTGCTGTGTACGCTTGCCGGAGTTCATTTCGACCGCTTGGCCTTTCGACTGGATGTCCCTCGGGTGCGCGACGTTTTCCGGGATTTGATGATCGCCAGGCGCAAGGCATTCAGCCGGATAAACCCTTCGGCATCCTGCTGGCGATATCCCTGGTCCTGTTCGAAGGTCGCAAGATCTTCCCGGTAAAGCGACGACTCGGACCGCCGGCCCGTGACCATGCAGTTCCCCTTGTACAATTTGAGCCGGACCGTGCCGCTCACCCCGCGTTGGGCTTCATCCATAAGTTTCTGCAGCGTCACGCGTTCGGGCGCGAACCAATAGCCGTAATACACGAGTTCCGCGTAGCGCGCAATCAGGCTGTCGCGCAGGTGAAGCACCTCCCGGTCCATGGTCAGGGATTCGATGCCGCGGTGCGCCGCGTGCAGGATCGTACCGCCGGGAGTTTCATAGACCCCGCGCGACTTGATGCCCACGTAGCGGTTTTCCACCAGGTCCACCCGTCCGATGCCGTGTTGCCCTCCGAGCCGGTTGAGGAGCTCGAGGAGGTTGGCAGGGGAAAGGCGCCGGCCGTTCACCGCGACCGGGTCTCCGTGCTCGAACGTGATTTCAATCTGGCGGGGCTTGTCCGGTGCACGTTCCGGGGAAACCGTCATCTGAAACATGGATTCGGGCGGGGCTTTCCAGGGGTCTTCGAGAATCCCGCCTTCGTAACTCACGTGAAACAGGTTCAAGTCCATGCTGTAGGGTTTGGCCTTGGTGGCGGTCACCGGGATCCCGTGTTGGCGGGCATACCGGATCAACTCGCCGCGGGATTCAAGCGTCCATTCCCGCCACGGCGCGATGATGGCGATATCGGGATTGATGGCCGTATACGCGAGTTCGAACCGGACTTGGTCGTTTCCTTTTCCCGTGGCGCCGTGACTTACGGCGTGAGCTTTTTCCTGTTGCGCGATTTCGATCTGGCGCCGGGCGATCAGCGGGCGCGCGATCGAGGTGCCCAACAAATACGAGCCCTCGTACACGGCGTTGGCCCGGAGCATAGGAAAGACGTAGTCCTTGACGAATGTTTCCCGTAGATCCTCCACGTACACTTTTACAGCTCCCACGGCTTGGGCCTTGTTCTTGATGGCATGGAGGTCCTCGCCTTGTCCGAGGTCCGCGCAAAAGGCGATGACGTCGGCCTCGTATTCCGTCCGGAGCCATTGCAGGATGACCGAGGTATCAAGGCCGCCGGAATAAGCCAGAACGACTTTCTTGATCGTGTTGGATTGCGGTGAAGGTGTCGGCATCGTGGTTCGGGTCGTGAGAGTCTCAGGGCCAGGGCCGCCCAAGCCACTCCGTCAAGATTGCTTTTTGAGCGTGCAGGCGGTTTTCCGCCTGCTGCAGGACCACGGACTGCGGCCCGTCCAGCACCGCCGCGGTAATTTCTTCACCCCGGTGAGCCGGCAGACAATGCAACACGATGGCCGAGGATTTGGCCCGGTTGAGCAGTCGTTCGTTTAACTGGTAGGGGGCCAGGACCTTCACCCGTTCGGCTTGTTCCTGCTCCTGTCCCATACTCGTCCAGACGTCCGTGTAGAGCGCATCGGCGTTCTCCGCGGCCTCAACGGGGTCATGCACGATCTCGATAGTCGCGCCCGTGCGGCCGGCTTCCTCGCGGCTGCGTGCGACGATGCCGGGATCGGGCTGGTATTCCGGCGGGCATCCGATCACGACGTGCATACCCACTATCGCCCCGGCTTCGATCAATGAATTCGCCACGTTGTTCCCGTCTCCCACGTACGCGAGTTTGAGACCGTGGAATGCATCTTCGGTGACAGACCCTTTGACTTCCATGAGCGTGAACAGGTCGGCCAGGGCCTGGCAGGGATGACACAGGTCCGTCAATCCGTTAATGACCGGAATGGTGGCATGGCGCGCCCATTCCTCCAACGTGGACTGCTCGAACGTGCGGATCACGAGCCCGTCGAGGTACCGGGACAGCACCAGGGCGGTATCGCCGAGACTCTCGCCCCGGCTGAGTTGGATGGTATCCGACGGCAGGAACAAGGCCTGCCCGCCCAATTGATGCATGCCCGCTTCAAAGGAGACTCGCGTGCGGGTCGAGGGTTTCTCGAACAGCAGCCCCAAGGTCAAGCCCGAGAGCCATTGCGAAGCCGGACCGGGTCGCGGGGTCGCCTTGAGTTCGCGGGCAATGCGGAACAGGCGGAAGATCTGACTGCCGGACAAGTCCGAGACAGCCAGCAAGTTTTTCGTCCGTCCGTCCGGCGTCGCGGGCGGAGCCGCCGAAACGCCGGGCTCTGGAATGGATTGTCCCAAGAGTGTCATGCGTCAGTTCCGAATCAATTGGCGTGAAACATCACCGTCTTCATGAATGCGGAAGCGAGTCGAGTCGTTTCTGCAACACGCCGGATAACACGTCCAACAAGCGATCGATTTCGCCATGGGTCACAATCAACGGCGGCACGAACCGGAGTACGTTGCCCACGGTGCAGTTGATCAACATACGCCGGGCCAGACAGTCATGGACCACCGGTTGCCCGTCTATGGATAGTTCCATGCCTTGCAGGAGACCCAGGCCGCGAACTCCAGTGACCACGGAAAGCCGGTTCTGCAAGGATTGGAGCCCTTTGTGCAGGTAGGCCCCCGCAGCTTGGCAGCGTTCGAGCAGTTGGTCGTCCAACAACGCGTCAAGCGTGGCGAGGGCGCCGGCACAGGCCAGGGGATTCCCGCCGAACGTGGACGCATGGGAACCAGGCCCGAACGCTTGCGCCACGTTGTCGGTGGCGAGACAGGCGCCGATGGGAAGCCCGCCGCCCAACCCCTTGGCCAGGGTCATGATATCCGGCTGCACGTTGTACTGTTCATACGCAAACAGGGTGCCGGTTCGCCCCATGCCCGTCTGGATTTCATCGAAAATCAACAGCACGTCGCGGTCGCGACAGAGCGCGTGCAGTTGTTCCAGAAACGCCTGCTCGGCCACCACCACGCCGCCCTCGCCCTGGATGGGCTCGAGCATCACCGCGGCGGTGCGCTGATCCATCTGACGTTCGATCGAGGAGACGTCGTTGAAGTCGGCGTACTTGAACCCTTGCGGGAGCGGGGCGAATCCCTGCTGTACTTTGGCCTGTCCCGTTGCCGTGAGGGTGGCCAGGGTGCGGCCGTGAAACGAGTTGTTCATGGTGATGATCTCGTGACGGTCCGGGCCGTATTTTTCAAACGAATACTTGCGGGCGAGCTTGATGGCGGCTTCGTTGGCTTCCGCCCCGCTGTTGCAGAAGAACACCTTGTGGGCAAAGGAATGCGCGACCAATCGCTCGGCGAGCCGTACTTGCGGTTCGGAATAATACAGGTTCGACGTATGCAGAAGATGCCGGGCCTGTCGCTCGATAGCCGTGACCAGGTCGGGATGCCCGTGCCCCAGCGCATTGACCGCGATGCCGGCGACAAAATCCAGGTATTCCCGGTCCTCCGCGTCATAGACCTTGCACCCCTTGCCCCGCACCACGCTGATGGGAAACCGGGCATAGGTATTCATGATCGTCCGGGCGGAACGCTGTTGAAGATCTTCAGTCATCATGGCGACGAAACCTCGCGTAGAAACAGGCGAATCTAGCACAGGGCCTCTCAGTGGCGCAACGGAACGGAGCCTTCTTCTCCCGTGTTGACGCGGCCTTCGACCGCCCGGTGGCCTTCCTCGACAGTCGCATGGTATAACCCCAACCATGAGAGCGTGCGAGTCCTGCGAACAACAGAATCCCGATGATGCCCAGTTTTGCCTGCGCTGCGGCAAGGAGTTTTCCCCGGAAGCAGCGGTTGAGGCGGAAACCGGGACGGATCAGGAGGAGCAGTATTGGCGGACGTTGATCGGCCCCGGGAGATGTATCCAATTCACGTTGACGAGCGGCTGGTCGTGGAAACCCGCGTGGGATTATTACCAACGCGTGTTTCAACGATTTCACACCGCCCAAGGCCCCCGCTTTTCGCTCACGTGGAACTGGGCCCCGTTTTTGGTCGAACCCTTTCTCTGGTTTCTGTATCGCAAAATGTACCTGTTTGCGTTCGTGTATTTTATCGGTCCCATCGTGTCCGTGTTTATCACCAGCGATATCACGGTGCCGATTGTGTGGTCGATCATCGCCAGCGCGAGCGCCAATTACGTGTATTACTGGCACCTGAGAGACCTGTTACTGAAGGCGAAAGCCCGGACCGGCCTGGACCACGCGGCCCGCATGCGGCAGCTCATGGATGAAGGCGGCGTCCAATCCTACGTGTTCTGGTTGGTGGCGGCGTCATTCTTGTTGAAGATCGGCGTCTTCTTTGCCGTGCTCGGCGAAGCGCCGCTCGAAGACGAGTTTCCCTTGCCTGACGGGGAGCCCGGCGGGGAGGAGACGGAGGGTCGCCGGATGATTCTGTGACGGCCGTGAACGAACCGGAAATCAGCGGCCGGGGCCGGCCGGTTGCGACAGTTCCCACCCGAACCATGATTGGAACCATTCATAGTCGCTTTGGTAGGCCGTATGCACCGTGGGCAGTCCGTCGTCGCTTTTCTCTTTCAACAGGGTATAAGTCCGGGGCCAGTTCTTGGTCCACCAGGATTTGAGTTCGCCCGGGGTAAACGGATGGTCATTGGGTTGACGAATGCCGGCGGCCGTAATCACATCGGTGAGCAGCGGCCAATAGCGGTCCTTCCCCAGGTTCAGGGTGCGAAAATGTTCGCGGAGCAGAAACACGACCCATAACTCGGCGCTGTGTTTCTTGTTGTGTTTGAATGGTTGCGTCTGTCGCAGGGGAATGGGATCGAAGTCTTTGATGATCGAGGTATAGTCCGGCCCGCCGTAACTACCCGCGACCTTGGCGATGTCCTGCAGCATGTTGGCCAACTCGACCTCGACGATCGGGGAAGCCGCAGGCGCCGTTTGGCTGGCCAGGGGATTGGGCGTAGTCAAGAGGTCGATCAGGGGTTTGAGTTCGCGCAGGCGCGTCACTGCGGCATTCAGGATCTGCGCCGATTCCAACCAGTAATCCGGATCGTGTTTGGAAACGCGTTCACGACCCGGCGGAGGCAACACGATGGGGATCCAATGGCGCACCAGGACGAACAGGATGTACGGCATGTCCCCATCGACTTCCGCCACGCGGTCCAACACGTTGTGGGGCGTGGCCGCGTTGTCAAAGAACTGCTCGACCTTCTCCCGGATGTGGAGCCGTTGCCCCAGCGCGATCCACCACCGGGCGTCGAGGTGCGGTCGGTCGGGTTGAGTCATAGGCGCCATGACGGTTGTCTCGGAGGCGTGAACCTGTCTGGAACTGACGGGGAGCGGGACGTGCTTGGCATGGTACGGGGTGCGGCCGAGCAAAGCAAGGGGAACGAAACGGGTGCCCTGAGTGACCCGAAGATGGAAATCGAAACGATTGTCAGGCATGAGGAGGAGGCATGAAACACGTCGTCCTGATTCGCCACGGTGAATCACAATGGAATCTCGAAAACCGGTTTACCGGGTGGGTGGACGTTCCCCTCAGCCCCAGGGGCGAGCAGGAAGCGAGGGAAGCAGGGGAGAAACTCCGGACTTTCCGGTTTGATCATGCCTTTACCTCCGTGTTGACGCGGGCCATCAAAACCCTGGAGATCGTGTTGGACGTTATCGGCCAATCCGGGCTGCCGGTCGTCCGGGACCAGGCGTTGAACGAACGCATGTACGGTGATTTGCAAGGCCTCAATAAGGCCGAAACCGCGGAAAAATTCGGCGAAGCGCAGGTCAAACTGTGGAGGAGAAGTTACGACGTGCGGCCCCCGGGCGGAGAAAGTCTGCAGGACACGGCCGACCGCGTGTTGCCCTATTACCGGGAACACATATGGCCGCGCCTGGCGAAAGGCGAGACGCTCCTGGTCGTGGCCCATGGGAACAGCCTGCGCGCCCTCGTCATGCACCTCGACCAACTCTCCCGTGAAGAGGTCCTCGAACTGAACATCCCCACCGGCGCCCCGCTACTCTATGAACTGGACGACGAGGGTCACGCCTCCGCCCACCGGTATTTATAACCCCCTTTTTTCGCCATCTGTGATTCCCGATGAGCATTCTGTTTAATACGCATTGACAAATAGATTTATCTGCGTATATTGCAAGAAGTTATTCTGCGAAGTGAATTCCAGGTGAGTCTGGCAGGCAAACAACAGCAGCCTGAGGACCACGGCGTCCGGCGACCGGGCCATCTGGGAATTCTGAACGTTCCCCCGTCCGGTCGAGAAGTCCGACACAAGCCGCGGGCATAGGGAAACGTCAGCCTCCAAATACGAGAATGGAAGGGGATCGCTATGGACTATATCGACCGTTCAAAATACTTAGGCGTATCTACTAGAATGAACGTTCTGTATGATACGTATTGACAAATAGATTGATCTGCGTATATTGCAAGAAGTTATTCTGCGTCGTGAGGGTCAGGTCCACGTCACCTTTTACACAGACGTAGCACGAACTTAGCACAAAGAAGAGAACACACTGGTTACAACCTGAGGGAAGGAACGAACGAAGAAAGGAGCACGATGGAAGACCCGAAGTTTAGCATTGCCCGCATTGTTATTGATGGAAACACCCGACAGATCACCGCGGAGTGCGCGCTGGAGCATTCCGGGCACTCGATAAAACAAGCGATCGTGACCCTCCCCCACACGGACGCCCTTGCTTCATGTAGGGAGTACGTCTTCAAGCACGTCTATCAGACGCTGTTTGAAGTGATCAGATTTGGCGCTCAAATTCCGAAAGCGTCAGGCGGACATGATCATGAACCGTCGTAGGCAACGACGGTTCGGTCACCTTCGCAAAATCCGGAAACGTCTCCGGCATCGCCCGAAAATTCTCGTGCTGAATGGGCCTTTGTCTGGGTTTGCGATACGTGTTTATGGTACGGTCTGTATCTTCAAGAGAACTCTAAGATGAAGAGGAAACTTCACCCCATTGCCGGCGTTCTGGCGCTTCTGATTATCGTGGCGTTCTGGGTCTCGACTCTCGGCTCGGAACTCATCGGCACGGCGGACGACATCAGGACCGTCAAGCTGATGATTCCCTGGGGCTTCCTGGTGCTCATTCCGTCACTCGTCCTGGCAGGGGGTACCGGCCTTGCGCTCGGCCGTGGTCGAACAGATCCATTGATCGCTCGCAAGGGCAAGCGGATGCCATTCATCGCCGCCAATGGCATCGTCATCCTGATTCCGGCCGCGCTGTTTCTGGCCTACAAGGCCGATGCCTACGCATTCGACACAACCTTCTATGCGGTACAGGTCCTGGAACTGGTCATGGGGGCGCTGAACATCGCGCTCCTGGGGCTGAACCTGGTCGATGGCCTTCGGCTGACGGGCCGTGTTGTGCAGACTGGTCGATAAAAGCCGGACGACCGATAACCTCCCTATACCTGTAGCGGCCGGTTTGTCGGTCGCAGTGGCGTACCGCCCTCAACGTGTGGAGAAGCGCCGTCGCTTGACCGGAAGCGACTCGGCAAACTTCGCCGCCCTGCGCACCCACGTCTTCAGATCATCGTCCGATTCGATGCCTGCCGGTTCAACCATGGCCCACCCCTTCATGGTTCGTCCCGTGATATCGAACGGCTTCGTGTGCGGTTTCGCCAGAGTCTCGTCGTGATGTCTTCTATCGAGTCGTACGATGAGCGATCCCTTCCATGTGCCCACGCACATGTTCCCGTTGATCATGAAACAGACGCCGCCGAACATTTTCTTTTCGGAAAATCCCTTCCGCCGCGAGAGTATGGGACGTACACGCCCGGCCAGCGCATCCGCGTTCCTCATATCCGTTCTCCCACGCCTATCTCAGGGTTTCCTCCAGTTCGGCGACGAGTTCCCCGATCTCGTCGATCGGGACCAGGTCGAGCAGCACCGCCAGCATGTTTTGCCTATCGGGGGTCGCGATCACCTCGTCTTCAAGCCCCTCTGCCGCCGCACTTAGGACCGCAATGGGTTCCCCGCCCTGTTGGGTGATGTCCTCCCACGTCCGGTGCTTGCGTTCCATCGTGGCATAGAACTCGTCGATGGGCACGTGGACCATCCCGAACCGGCTGCCCCATTTTTCACGCACCTGCTCGTGAATGGCTTCGTGCATCTGGCTGCAGACGGGTTCCGGGATGCTCACGCGCACGGCGCAGGTTATCCAATACAGGCTCAGGGCAAGCAGTTCTTTGGTCACGGCTTGCGCCTGTTCGGCATTCAGGGTGAGACCGTATTCTTCGAGGAAATCGGGGGCCACGGACGGTGGGATGAGTTGCACGAGGGCCTTCGCGGTCTGTTGGGCGTGTTCAGTCATGGCGTGCTCGGGTGAGGGCTTTCGATGATCGCTTGGCAGCATACGCAGCCGGGCGTGGCTGAGGCAAGCGCTTCGCTTGACACTGAAACCGGGTGAATGCCACGCTTGCCGTGGCGATTTTTTTGATATCATCCTGATACAGAATAGACGGGGCAAGCACAGCGATGTCCTATCTCCTGATGGCCATTGCGGGCTTATGGATGGCCGACGGGCTGGCCCTGTTGGTGGCCCCCCTGTGGATCGTCGGGCAGGTCCGGCAGGCCCTCTCGACCTCGCCTTCTCTCGCGAAATGGTCGGGGCTCACTCTGGTGGGAGGCATGATCCTGCTCTTGCAAGCGTCCGATCTGCCTTACCAGGTAGTATGGATGGTCACGGGGCTCGCCATGGTGGCGAAGGGCGGTTTTTTTCTGTTGTCGAACGACGACATTCGTCAGTCCGTGTTGCAGTGGGGCTTGAGCCGGGAGGCGGTGGACTATCGGTTTTGGGGGCTTGGGTTGTGTACGCTCTCACTGTTGTTGATTCATGCGTGCGGGTGGCTGTAGGGGCGGACCCCTGTGTCCGCCCTATCAAGGAAAGGGGCGTAAGGGTTGATGGCAGACCTCTTCATGGGAGTGACAAGTCTGGCTTGGGGATTGGCCGGGTTGACGATCGCCGTTGTACCCGCGCTGGCGCCCGTCTGGTCCCGGCGGATTCTCCTGGATCCCTGGCCGCGGTTCTGGTTCGGGCAGGCGCTCCTGCTGATCGGGCTGTTGTTGATGATCGGCACCACGGGGCTCATGGGGTTTTGGCTCTGGGCGGTGTGCGGCGCGGTGGCCGCGATCAAGGCCTGCCTGTTGCTCGGGGCTCCGGTGTCGTGGCGGGAGCGAATGCTGCATTGGCTCGGCACGTGGCCGCCGTGGCTGTACAGAGTCGGCGGAACGCTCGATCTGGCCCTCGCGGTGGGCTTGGCCGCGGACCTCATACTCCGTGGCTGAGAAGGACGCCATGATTTCATCGAATGAGCAGGACCTGCCCCGGCTGTGGGAGATCCACCAGGCGGCGCAATGGCCGGCCGGGGTGGGCTCGCGTGAGGGCGAACTCATGACCCTGGACACGGTGATCAGCGGGTGCGTCACCTATTTCTTCGAAGAGCGCGACCTCGACCCGCAACGCGTGGCGATTCTCGAAGATTGCCTCTCCGACCTGGAGGCCGTACTGCCGGAATTGAGCGAAGACCCCTTGGACTATTTCGAACGGGTCAAACAGTTGGGCGCATTGCTCCTGGAGGTGGGTCGCCGGTGATGAGACGTGTAGGGAACAACGATCGTTGTTCCCTGCTGACAATGGCATCCGTCGTTCTTTGCCTCGCCCTGTCGACCGGGGCAGCGGCCGAGGAGTTCACGTTCGTGGCCTTGGGGGACATGCCCTATGGTCCGCAAGAGCAGGCCTACCCTGCCTTCAGGGCGTTGATCGCGGAGATTAACCGCCGGGCGCCCGATTTTACCATCCACATCGGCGACACCAAATCAGGCGTGGAACCCTGTTCAGACCAGGAGTTGCTCGCTCAGCGGGATTTCATGAACAGCTTCGCGTCGGCCCTTATCTATACCCCCGGGGACAACGAATGGACCGATTGTCACCGCTTGCTGGCCGGTGCGTATGATCCGCTCGAACGGCTGCGTTTCATCCGCAGGCACTACTTCCCGGCGGACGAGAGTCTCGGCGGGCAGCCGATCCGCATCGAACGCCAAGCGGACGTCATGCCCGGATTCGAGCCGTTTGTGGAAAACAGCCGTTTCAACTGGAGAGGTGTGTGGTTCATGACCGCGCACGTGGTCGGCTCCAACAACAACTTCGACGCCGTCGAGGGTTCCGATGCGACCGCGGAATTCCTCGCGCGCGACGAGGCGGACCGGGTATGGCTCGCGGACTCCTTCGACAGGGCCGAGGCCGCCGGTGCCGAGGCCGTGGTCGTGGCCATTCACGCCGACATGTTCGGCGACGGGTTCGACCCGAAACAGGAAACCTTTGCGCCCGATTCCGGGTACAAGCGTTTCGCCGAGACCCTCATCAGGAAGACACGGTCCTTCCGGAAACCGGTCTTTTTGCTTTTCGGGGACAGTCACACGTACCGGGTCTTTCAGCCCTTTCCCCGTTCGGCCGGCAACCTGACCGCGGTGGAAGTGTACGGCGCCGAACACATGCACGCCGTCGAGATCGCGGTCCGCCTGCGCCCGTCCCTCATGTTCACGTTCGCCCCCTTGTTGAACCCCGCCCTGCCCGCACCGCCGCGGCCCAGGACACATGCCATTGGGGACTTGTTGCACTTCCCCACCCATCCCGGGCCCCTTGATTGACTGGTCAAAACCCCTATGCTACGTTTTTCGTTTGAGCCGAAACCTTTGGTGAAAGAGTTTCCATGGAAAAAGACCTGAAAAGTATTCTGGGTAAATTGCAATACACCGACGATGCCAAGGTCGTCCAGCAGATCACCCAGCAGACCCGGCAGGTCCAGGACCGCATGTCCGGGATCAAGCACAAGATCGTGGTGATGAGCGGCAAAGGCGGCGTCGGGAAAAGTATGACCACGGTCAATTTGGCCTTGGCCCTGGGACGGCAAGGCCACAGGGTCGGGATCATCGACGTGGATCTCAACGGGCCCTGCGTGCCCCGCATGATGGGGATTCTGGGCAAGGGGCTTGAGGTCACGCCGGACGGGGCGCGACCGCCGGAAGGTCCGTACGGCATCAAAGTGGCGTCCATGGATTTCCTGCTCAATGAGACGGCTCCCGTGCGATGGAAAGGTCCGATGGATTTGAGTCCCGTGTGGCTCGGGCTCATGGAAATGAACGTGATCCGGGAGTTCCTCGCCGATATTCTCTGGGGCGACCTGGATTATCTGTTGGCCGATCTTCCCCCGGGCGCGGCGGCGGATAAGCCGCCGGTCATCGCCGGATTCCTGCCGGATCTGGCCGGTGCGGTGGTGGTCACCACGCCGTCGGAAGTGGCCTCGAACGTGGTGCAGAAGTCGATCGGCTACGCTACCGAACTGGGAATCACCGTCTTGGGCGTGGTCGAAAACATGAGCCAATATCGGTGCCCGTCCTGCGGCGCCGAGAACGAACTGTTCGAAGGCAACACCGAGGGCATGTGTGAAGCCCTCAACCTGCCGTTGTTGGGCCGCATTCCCTTTGACCGGAACTTTGCGAAAACGTTCGATAAAGGGACCCCGTTGCTGGATGGGGAGTATCCCACGAACCGGCGCTATACGGATATTGTCGGCCGCATCCAGTCCATGCTGGATTACAAAAGAGTCCTGGCCGAAAAGCTGTAGGACCTGTGTGTCCGCCCTATTGAACGATGGAACGTATCTTTCTTACCTTTAACTCTCCCGCGTGAGGCCGTTATGAAATTCGTCTGCTTGAACTGTGAAACCTATATGAGTTTCGAAAAAGTCGAGAAACCCGCCGAAGGGTCACTCGGGGTGTTCTTCGCCTGCCCCTCCTGTGAGGCGAAGGTGTCCATGGTGACGAATCCGGGCGAAACCCAAATGGTCAGTTCTCTGGGTGTGCAGCTTGGCGGGCGGACGGTTGCTCCTTCTCCATTGGAAATGACGCGTGGCACGTTAAAAGAAGACGTCGGCGCTCCGGCGCCGTCCGGGTCCATGGCAGACTATCTGAACGAAAAAATCGGCGCCGGGCAGAGCGCAACCCCCGCAGCCGGTGCCACCGCCAAAGAGGGGGAGTCCGGCGGCTGTCCGTTTTCCGCGATGGTCGCTCAGATGGGATTAACCAGCGGCGAGTCCTCCACCGGCACGCAACCGGCCGCGCTGCAATGGAGTCCCGACGCGCAGGAACGGTTGGACAAGCTGCCGTCGTTCGTGCAGCCGATGGTCAAGAGCAGCGTGGAAACGTTTGCGCGGAAGAACGGCTATTCGACCGTAACCCTGCAGGTCATGGATGATTCCAAGAATTCATCGAACGGCTTGAACTGGTCGCCGGAAGCCGAGGAGCGCCTGCGCAACATCCCGGACTTCATTCAACCCATGGCCCGCAAGGAAATCGAACGGCTGGCCCAGGAACGCGGCGCGACCACGGTCTCCGCCGAACTCATGGACGAAGCCAAAGAAAAGTTCATGAAGTTCATGTGAAACAGATTCGGCATTTGATTCAACGAAGGCGGCTCTTGATACAAGGGCCGCCTTTTTCGTGCCAT
Source organism: Nitrospirales bacterium (assembly GCA_965207015.1). GTDB lineage: Bacteria > Nitrospirota > Nitrospiria > Nitrospirales > UBA8639 > Bin75. The sequence goes on from OZ242257.1 coordinate 28,269, forward strand.
TTTTTTGTGTGGGGGCGAAACCCCGCTAACCCTCAAAACGCCTTCCAATTCGCGTAGGGCTTCAGCCGGTCAAGCTCTTCCCAATTTAAAGCGTCAACCGAGGTGTCTATCCACGAATTCCCGAGGCATTACGATTTGAATGTTTTTGTAGCCGGACACGGCCAGCAGATCCCTGTCGCCGCTAATGATCGTTTTCGTGTCGCTCGCTAAAGCGCAGGCAATGAACTTATGGTCTGTTTGAAGAGGTCCTCATCGCTTGAGGCCGATTCGGGTAACGGCAGCGGATTCACAATGTGACAGTTTTGGACAATCAGAATAAGAATTTGAGTAATATCGACAGTTGGATATCGAAAGGAAAGTCGTTCACAGACTTCAAAGTATTCCTCCAGAATCTCGTGTGAGACGACGAATTCGAGTTGGCCGTGAAGCCATGCCTTCAGGATTCGTGCCGGCGGTCCGTCGAAAAAGATACCCGATATGAGAACGTTGGTATCTACGACGGTTTTCATTTCCCGGAGCGGACTTCCGAGATAACGGACTTGACGTCGGCCCGCTTCAAGCCGGCCTTTCTCGCCTGCTTTCTGGCGTTTGCTATCAGGGTGGCAAATTCGTCCATCGAGGGTGGGGAGATGGCTTTCATGATGACCGTATCCTTGTTGGCGATCACCACGAATTGAGTCCCGGCCTCAAGCCCCAGGCGCTTCCGAATTTCTTCGGGAATGACGACCTGTCCCTTCGAAGACATCTTCGTCGTCGTCAGTTCTGCCATGTTGATCCCCTCCTTCCACAAATCTTACTGGTAAGATTAGTGTACTCGCCCTTTCACCGGTCAAGCAACAATATTTTGTGGCATCGAAAAACGATCGACCGTTTTACGCAAACGCCTGCCAATTCGCGTACGGCTTGAGGCGGTAAATCTCGTCCACGGGCGTCGGGAGCACCACGCCCTGTTGTGTCAACAGGTCGGCGACCTGCCGTAAGGGTAAGCCGACGATGGTGGGATAATCCCCCTCGATCGCCTCGATGAACCGCGCCGCTTCTCCTTGAATGGAATACGCCCCGGCCTTGCCCAAACTTTCTTCGGTTTCCAGATAGCGTCTTAGTTCCCGGTCCGTGAACGGCGTCATCCGGACCAGTGCGGTCTCGACCTGGACGACGGTGACGTAGGCGGTCTCGTGAATGAGAGCGATCGCGGTGTGTACGTGGTGGCTGCGTCCACGGAGTCGCCGCAGCATGGTCTCGGCGTCGTCGAGATCCCGTGGTTTGCCCACCAGCGTTCCGTCGATCTCGATTACGGTGTCGCTGCCCAGCACCAGGTCGTCCGGATGCCGTCGTGCGATGGAGAGCGCCTTGTCCAGCGCGAATTGTTTCGCTTGCTCCCGGGGCGACAGGCCGGGGAAGGGGATTTCCTCTGCCGCGGGCGGGATGATCTCGAAATCGATGCCGAGCAGGGCCAGCAGTTCGCGGCGGCGCGGAGAGGTGGAAGCCAGGATGACGGACACGGTACTGGCGGCGAATTACACCGGTGCGGCGGTGAGGGCTTCAACGTCGGGTGCGACGTGCCGTGAGACGTATTCGTGCAGCAATCGTTCAACGTCCCCGGAATTGTTGGTCTTGACCATATCGGCGCGCAGGGCAGCCGCATGGGGGAAGCCGCTGCAGTACCAGCCCAGGTGTTTGCGCATGCGCGGGAAACGGGGAGCATCGTGAAACCGTTCAAACGTGTGCGCGTGCTTCAGGATCATGTCGAACCGGTCTTCACGGGAGACCGCGGGTTCGGGGACCGGATTTTGAGAGCATGCCCTCACGGCCTCACGGATCGCTTCTTTGCCGTGAAAGATCCACGGGTTGCCCAGAGCCGCCCGGCCGATGAGAATGCCGTCCACCCCGCTGGCCAGGGTGCGGGCGATGGCCTCGTTCAAGGAGCCGATGTCGCCGTTGCCCAACACGAGAATGCCTTGTTCGCGGATTTGAGCGGCGGCCTCGGCGATCGCATCCCAATCCGCGTCGCCCCGGTACATTTGTTTCAACGTGCGCCCGTGGATGGACATGACCTGCGGCCGGCCTTGGGCGAGGCACGCGCTCCATTCCTTGATGATGACGGAGTCGTATCCCAGGCGCGTTTTCACTGAAAGCGGCAGGGCGACACGTGGCGGCGCCTGAGGTTCCTGCCCGCCGCGTGCCATGCGCACTTTTTCGACGATGCCGGGTTTGAGCCCGGCGTCGGCCAGGGTTTGCCCGTCGGCCCAATCACGCAGCCCGCGTTCGGTCGCGGCCATGATGTCCAACGCCAGTTCCGGCGTTCTGATGAGCCCGGCGCCGCACCCGGACGACGCCACGTTTTTCGACGGGCACCCCATGTTGATATCCAGGCCGTCGAACCCGAGTTCACTCACCACGTGGGCGGCCTGGTAAAACAGCAGCGGCTCTTTTCCGTACAACTGAGCCACGATGGGGCGTTGCCCGGCGGTGTACCGCAACGGCTCCCAGCCCATGACCCGGCCCTGGCAAATATCGTGGACATTGGTGAATTCCGTAAAGATCACGTCCGGCCGGCCCTTCGACTTCGCTTCCGTTCGTTCTGAGCGTAGCGACAGCGAAGTCGCAGAACGCTCAGGACAAGCACCGGTGGCAATAATGTGGCGGAACGCAATATCGGTGACTCCGTCCATGGGAGCCAATCCGATAATGGGCCGCGGAAGGTGATGCCAGAAGCTCATGCGCGTAGAAGGGGACGACATCCTGTACAATATAAGTAAAGAGCTAACTATAAGATAGAGGAGAGCATTGTCCAGCGCAATGTTCGGAAAGTTTGACAAGAGGTGATTGCCATGACGAACCGGCACAATTCAAACCATTTCCCACCTGCCGCTCTCCAGCCGGGAACGAGCATTCTGTCGCACGAACTGGAGGACGAGCATGATCAAGTGCTGGCCAGACTTCAACGCATCCCACCGGAATCATCCAGGGGCCGGGGAAGCCACGCGGACGAGGGGATGTTGGCCAGCGTCGTGATGCCGTCGGCTGATCAGGAATCGGGCGCGAGCCTGCTGTCCTGCGAGTTTTCGGAAAAGCACGAAGTCTTGCTGTCTCGACTGGAGAGGATCCTGGCGAACGCCTCCGACGACCTGCGCAGCACGTTGATCCGGGGCATGTTGGCCGGTGTCGCCACGATGGCCGAACAACCGCCCGACCTGTTGGACGTGAAGATCATGAGCAGGGCGCTCAAGGAACTGCAACATGCGTTCCGGGTGTTTCAGCCTTATGAACACTGTCTGAAAGTGAGCATCTACGGGTCGGCCAGGACGCCGGCCCACGACCCCAATTTTCAACTGGCCGCGCGGATGGGGCGGCTGTTGAGTCAACGCGGGTTCATGGTGATTACCGGTGCGGGACCGGGGATCATGGAGGCCGGTCACGAGGGAGCGGGCAAGGACATGAGTTTCGGCGTCAACATCATGTTGCCCTTCGAGCAAAGCGCGAACGCCATCATTGCCGGCGACCCCAAGCTGGTCCACCTGAAGTACTTCTTTACCAGGAAACTCCTGTTCGTGCGCGAATCGCATGCCGCCGCCTTTTTCCCCGGCGGGTTCGGCACGATGGACGAAGCGTTCGAACTGTTGACCTTGATCCAGACCGGCAAGGCGAACGTGGTGCCGATCGTGTGCTTGCAGGCCCCGGGCTCCGACTATTGGACCCGGTGGATGGATTTCGTGAAACACCAATTGTTGCCCGGGAGCTTCATCTCGGAATCGGATTTGTCATTGTTGAAAATTTTCGACAATGCCGAGGCTGCGGCCGACGAAATCCGACACTTTTATCGGAATTTTCACTCGTACCGGTTTGTAAAAGAATCCCTGGTCATCAGGATGCGACACCCCTTGACGCCGGAGCAACTCAAGGAAGTCCGGTCCAGATTTCACGATCTCGCTTCCAATGGGGTCATCGTGCAAGGGAAAGCATTGGCGCCGGAACTCGATGATCGGGAAGCGCTCTCTCTCCCCCGATTGATTCTCCCCTATCATCGACAGGACGCGGGCCGGCTCAGACAACTCATTGATTGGTTGAACGGGCTGCCCCAGGGTTCCGCTTAAAGTGCCGTGGAAGAGGTCCGTCGTCATTCGGATTATCGTCGAAAGGACTCCGGGAAATGAGGAGGAGGTTTGGCCTCCTGAAGGATTCATGCTATGGTTTTGAACGATGGGCGAATCCACGGACAAACCGTTTTCAGGACAGGAACCGACGGTCGTGCTGTATCATGCCGACTGCCTGGACGGGTTCGGCGCGGCGTGGGCCTTATGGAAAAAATATCCGGACGCGCGCTACCTGCCGGTTGAACACGGCCTGAGCCCGCCCTCGGGATTGGACACCGACCACGTCGTGATGGTGGACTTCAGTTATCCTCGCGAGGTCATCGAGCGCCTGGCTGAATCCACGGCCAGTTTGCGGATCCTGGATCACCACGTCACGGCGCAGGCGGCGTTGGCCGGTCTCCCGTACGCGTACTTCGATATGAAAAAAAGCGGCGCGGTCTTGGCCTGGGAATGGGCGCACCCGGAGCCGGCGCCCTGGTTGCTCCAATACATTCAGGATAAGGATTTGTGGGAATGGCGGTTGCCCATGAGTCGTGAAATCAACGCCGCGTTGGACTCGTATCCGTTCGATTTTCAGGTCTGGGACGGGCTGACGCAGGAGACGCTGGAAATCGAAGGCCGGGCGATTCTACGACGGGAGGACGTCCTGATCACCAAGATCATCAAGGAATCGGTCCTGGTCGAGTTTGAGGGGGAAACGGTGCCTGCGGTCTACAGTCCGGTGATGACCAGTCAGATCGGAGAACGCCTGGGCCGGGGCTATCCGTTCTGCATCATCTGGCATCAACGGAACGGCCGCCGGTATTTCAGCCTGCGTTCGAAACCGGGGACCGTGGACGTCTCCGCCATTGCCGCGCGGCACGGGGGCGGCGGGCACGTCAATGCCGCGGGCTTTTCCATTCCTCTTGAAGACGCGGATATCCTGAATCCCATCAGAGGGTAGTCCGGCGTTGCCTGGAAGTGGCCTCGCATCGCAAGACATCGCAACCACATAGCAAAATATCGCAATAGTATAGCAATGTATAGCAAAATCATAGCAGAAACATAGCAACAACATAGCAAAAAGCAGCATTTCATAGCACGGCATAGCAAATCATAGCGCCGAATAGCAGATGTTGGATGGCACGCCGGATGATGCGTAACAGCGTGGTTTCATGATTCCACTACGCGACGATAACCCCACGGAAATCAAACCCTTTGTAACCATCGGCTTCCTGGTGGCTTGCGTCGTGGTCTTCCTGAATCAGGCGATGCTGGGGCAGCAGAGCGGGCAGACCTTCGTGTATCAGTATGGGGCCATCCCCGCGGTGGTGTTCGGGTATGCCGAACTCCCGGTTGAACTCGCGGCGGTGTCGCCCTATGGCAGCTTGGTCACCAGCATGTTTCTGCACGGCGGCTGGATGCACCTGATCGGGAATATGCTGTATTTGTGGATCTTCGGGAACAACATTGAAGACGTCATGGGACATGGCAAGTTCATCGTCTTTTATTTCCTGTGCGGGGTGATTGCGGCGTTGAGTCATGCCGCCATCGATCCGGCTTCCACGATTCCCATGGTGGGGGCCAGCGGCGCCATCTCGGGGATCCTGGGCGCCTATCTGCTGCTCTACCCCCGCGCCCAGGTGTTGGTGCTCATCCCGCTGGGATTTTTCAGCCAGATGCTCTACGTTCCCGCCTCGATCGTGTTGGGCCTGTGGTTCGTGATGCAGGTCCTAAGCGGCGGCATGAGCCTCGGGAGCGAAGGCGGCGGCGTGGCGTTTTTTGCGCATATCGGCGGATTCCTCGCCGGCGTCCTGTTGATCGGGTTCTTCAAGCACCCGCACGTGAAGTTCTTCAATCCTCCCCACACGCACGCGCGGCGCTGGCGATAGTTGGGTGGACCCGCGGCGCCGTTATTGACAGGTGCAGGCGACCCGTTACAAAAAAAATAACTTAAGGCGTGCATTCTTCCGAAATTGCCTTGACAATCCCTGTACGCTCCAGTATTTTCTCAAGTTCGCTGTTTAATCGTTCTTTGACAATTTCATAGCCGAAATCAACGGCAAAGAAGAAGTGTGTTGAAGTGGTGGCCCTTGTGAAAGAAGTATAATTTTTGAGAGTTTGATCCTGGCTCAGAACGAACGCTGGCGGCGCGCCTAACACATGCAAGTCGAACGAGAGACTCTTCGGAGTAGTAAAGTGGCGAACGGGTGAGTAATACATGGGTAATCTGCCTTTGAGCGGGGGATAACCAGCCGAAAGGCTGGCTAATACCCCATACGCTTCCGGTCCCTCGGGTAAGGAAGGAAAGCTGCATCGTGGATGTGGCACTCGAAGATGGGCTCATGGCCTATCAGCTTGTTGGTGGGGTAACGGCCTACCAAGGCAACGACGGGTAGCTGGTCTGAGAGGACGATCAGCCACACTGGCACTGAGATACGGGCCAGACTCCTACGGGAGGCAGCAGTGAGGAATATTGCGCAATGGGCGAAAGCCTGACGCAGCGACGCCGCGTGGGGGAAGAAGGTTTTCGGATTGTAAACCCCTTTTAGGAGGAAAGATGGGGTGGGTTTCCACCCGGACGGTACCTCCAGAAAAAGCCACGGCTAACTTCGTGCCAGCAGCCGCGGTAATACGAAGGTGGCGAGCGTTGTTCGGA